>NZ_CP094380.1:2175000-2205000 GCF_022809775.1 Pseudodesulfovibrio tunisiensis | reverse complement strand
CAGCGAGTTACTCTGTAGTGCGAGGTTAAGCGTAAGTGTAGCCGTAGCGAAAGCGAGTCTGAATAGGGCGACCAGTACTGCGGAGTAGACCCGAAGCCGGGTGATCTATCCATGAGCAGGCTGAAGCTTGAGTAAAATCAAGTGGAGGGCCGAACCAGTATCAGTTGAAAATGATTTGGATGACTTGTGGATAGGGGTGAAAGGCCAATCAAACCCGGTGATAGCTGGTTCTCCCCGAAATATATTGAGGTATAGCCTCGGGAATGAATCTTGCGGAGGTAGAGCACTGACAGGGCTAGGGGCCTTACCAGGTTACCAACCCCTATCAAACTCCGAATGCCGTAAGATGTTGCCCGGGAGTCAGGCTGTGGGTGCGAAGGTCCATGGCCAAAAGGGAAACAGCCCAGATCGACAGCTAAGGTCTCTAAATCAATGCTAAGTGGGAAAGGTGGTGGAGTTGCTGATACATCCAGGAGGTTGGCTTAGAAGCAGCCATCCTTTAAAGAAAGCGTAATAGCTCACTGGCCTAGCGATTCTGCGCCGAAAATGTAACGGGGCTAAGCATTGTACCGAAGCTTCGGGTTCGTAGTTAATCTACGAGCGGTAGGGGAGCGTTCTCAGATGGGATGAAGGGATACCGTGAGGTATCCTGGACTAATGAGAAGTGAATATGCTGGCATGAGTAACGATAAAATAGGTGAAAAACCTATTCGCCGTAAGCCCGAGGTTTCCTGGGTAAAGTTAATCTTCCCAGGGTAAGTCGGCCCCTAAGGCGAGGCTGAAAAGCGTAGCTGATGGGAAACAGGTTAATATTCCTGTACCTGTATGAGTGTGCGATGGAGGGACGCAGGAGGATAGACGATCCGGGTGTTGGATATCCCGGTGCAAGCGTGTAGGCTTGAGGATCAGGCAAATCCGATCTTCTTTATGCCGAGACGTGATGCCGAGTCATTACTCGACGGAAGTCGTTGATTCCATGCTGCCAAGAAAAGCTTCTAAGTTTAGCTCATGCAGACCGTACCGCAAACCAACACAGGTGGGCGGGTCGAGCAGACCAAGGCGCTTGAGAGAACTCTGGTTAAGGAATTCGGCAAAATGACCCCGTAAGTTCGCAATAAGGGGTGCTCCCGAATGTGATCGGATTTACTTTGTGAGCATTCAGGAGCCGCAGAGAATCGGGGGGGGCGACTGTTTACTAAAAACATAGGTCTCTGCTAAGTCGTAAGACGATGTATAGGGACTGACGCCTGCCCGGTGCTGGAAGGTTAAGGGGTGGAGTTAGACTTCGGTCAAAGCTCTAAACCGAAGCCCCAGTAAACGGCGGCCGTAACTATAACGGTCCTAAGGTAGCGAAATTCCTTGTCGGGTAAGTTCCGACCTGCACGAATGGCGTAACGATCTCCCCACTGTCTCAACCAGAGACTCAGTGAAATTGAACTTCCAGTGAAAATGCTGGATACCCGCGGAAGGACGGAAAGACCCTGTGCACCTTTACTATAGCTTGACATTGGTATTTGGTTTATCATGTGTAGGATAGGTGGGAGACTTTGAAGCGTGCTCGCTAGTGTGCGTGGAGTTACCCTTGAAATACCACCCTTGATGATCTAGGTATCTAATCCATTGCCGTTATCCGGTGTGGAGACAGTGTCTGGTGGGTAGTTTGACTGGGGCGGTCGCCTCCCAAAATGTAACGGAGGCTTGCAAAGGTTCCCTCAGGCTGATTGGAAACCAGCCGTCGAGTGCAAAGGCATAAGGGAGCTTGACTGTGAGACAGACATGTCGAGCAGGAACGAAAGTTGGTCTTAGTGATCCGGTGGTTCCGAATGGAAGGGCCATCGCTCATAGGATAAAAGGTACGCCGGGGATAACAGGCTGATCGCGTCCAAGAGTTCACATCGACGACGCGGTTTGGCACCTCGATGTCGGCTCATCACATCCTGGGGCTGAAGCAGGTCCCAAGGGTACGGCTGTTCGCCGTTTAAAGTGGTACGCGAGCTGGGTTTAAAACGTCGTGAGACAGTTTGGTCCCTATCCTCCGTGGGCGTAGGAGAATTGAAGAAGGGTTGCCCCTAGTACGAGAGGACCGGGGTGAACGAACCTCTGGTGTTTCAGTTGTGGCGCCAGCCGCATTGCTGAGTAGCTACGTTCGGAATGGATAACCGCTGAAAGCATCTAAGCGGGAAGCCAGCTTCAAGATAAGTTCTCCCTGGACTTCGGTCCCTGAAGATCCCTTGTAGACTACAAGGTTGATAGGCCGGATGTGTAATCGCAGCAATGCGTTTAGCTAACCGGTACTAATAGATCGTGCGGCTTATTGAACATCAAAAGGAATTCTCTCTTCCCCCTATTGACTATATATTTTGCCTTGGTGCCCAAAGAGGAGAGGGTACACCCGATTCCATTCCGAACTCGGTAGTTAAGCTCTCCTTCGCCGATGATACTGCAGACTTATCTGTGGGAAAGTAGGTCGGCGCCAAGGCTTTTTTTTCAGAAAGGCCCCTCATGCGAGGGGCCTTTCTGCGTTTGGGGGACCGGAATGCCCCGGCCTGCGGTCTCACTGATTGATCCTGCTACAGAGTTGTGGACAGCAAAAAACATGACCCAAGGATTCAGGTGACGCAGTCCATGCTTGGCGGAATGGTCGTTGCCGGAATGGCGTACGACACGCCGTATCATGAATGCTCGGCTGTTTCCTCGGCTGGAATGGCGTGAGCGTTCGCAGAATTCTTTGAGAGTGGCAGACCACATCCCATCACAAAAATGCATATTAACTGGTGAATATCGTCGGTTTGTAATATTGAATCCTCTAAGCATGCAAAAGCCTTATCCGTTTTGGCGGGTTCCGGAGGTTTCAGTGATTTTGTGCCGCATCAAACCGATTTTTTGCAGTTTTGTTCTGGTGGTCGTTCTTGGTGCAAACGCTTCTTTGGCAAAAGAGCGTCTTGTCGTGGCCATCGATAGCCAGTACGCCCCCATGTCGTTTGTTGCTCCGAATGGAGAGCCTGAAGGAATACTGGTGGAGCTGTGGCGATTGTGGTCCGAACAGACCGGAGTCGAAGTCGATTTCGTTTACGGCACCTGGGAACAGACGTTGGAGATGGTGCGGTCCGGAAAGGCTGATGTTCATTCCGGATTGTTCAGGAATTCTTTGCGGGCAGAATGGCTTTCCTTTTCCGATGCCCTGTATTCCGTGAAAAGTGCATTTCATCAGAGAACGCATGCTGCGGTTCCGGACCAGGATGCACCGCAGAACA
Organism: Pseudodesulfovibrio tunisiensis; assembly: GCF_022809775.1. Taxonomy (NCBI): domain Bacteria; kingdom Pseudomonadati; phylum Thermodesulfobacteriota; class Desulfovibrionia; order Desulfovibrionales; family Desulfovibrionaceae; genus Pseudodesulfovibrio; species Pseudodesulfovibrio tunisiensis. Next base: position 2,201,746 of record NZ_CP094380.1, on the reverse strand, counting down.
GCAAGATCGGGGCTGTTGCCGGAACCTATCAATATGATTTTCTGGAAGCCAACTACGCAAAATCGCGGATAGTCGCATATGCAGACCACGATGCGTTGCTTACGGCTCTTGTTTCCGCCGAAATAGGTGTTGCCTTTGACGAAGTCCCCACCATTGCCCGAGGCTTGGCACGATATGGTTGGCAAGGGCTTGTTTCGAGGGTTGCTTCCCGGGAAATCTCGAATACCGTGCATGCTGCCGTGCTCAAGGAGCGGAAGCCTCTCCTCAGGAAAATCAATGAGGGGTTTCGCTGTCTGGATTCAATGTGTCTGGCAGCCCTTGATGAACGATGGACCACCAATCCGGCCGACCGTTACTACCAGCGCGCTGAGTCGAGTGCCAAAGGGGCGCTGAACCGGGAGGAACAACAGTTCATTCAGGAGCATCCTTTCATCTCATTGACCTCGACGCCGGATTGGCCACCTTTTGAAATGCATATGGCAGATGGCTCCTACGCAGGAATTGCCGCCGACTTCATCCGTCTGGCTGCCCGCAAGGTCGGTCTTGAAATCAATCCTGTTTTCGACACCGACTGGGGAGCGCACATGGAGAAACTCAAGGCGGGAAAGCTTGATGTTGCTCCGGGATTGAATGAAACCGCCAAGCGGCGAGAGCATTTCATTTTCACGAAACCGTATATCGAGTACTACTCGGCAATATTCACGAAAGCAGACAGAGAGGATATTGAAAAGGTCGAAGATCTTGCCGGGAAGACGGTTGCATTGGAAGACGGCTATGCAATTGCACGAAATCTTCCAAATGATCGCCCCGAGATCAACATGCTGCTTGTGAAAACAACGCAGGAAGCTCTGGAAGCCGTCTCTGCCGGCAAGGCTGACGCATATATCGGCAACCAGGTTGTGGCATCCTACCTGATCAAGAAGTTCACCCTGCCGAATCTGAAACTTGTCAGTCTTTGGCGGACGGATCTTCCTGGCATGCTGCGTTTCGCAGTCGCCAAGGACAATCCGATCCTCAAGGGAATTCTGCAAAAGGGGCTGGATGCGATCACAAGGCAGGAAAAGGAAGGGATTCTTTCGACATATCTGGATGCCTCCGGGTTCAAGCAGAAGATATTTTCACTGTCGAAAGCTCAGTGGGAATGGTTGAAGGCTCATCCCAGGCTTGTCCTTGGGGTGGATACGCAAAGCGCGCCTTTCGAGTTCATGGATGAAGACGGCGAATACAAGGGAATCTCGTTCGAGTACACACGTTTTATCGAGGACAAGCTCAAAATTGGCATGGAGCCTGCCAAAGGTTTGAACTGGGGAGAAGTGCTTCAGTATGCCAAGGAGGGAAGAATAGATGTCCTTACCTCGGTTGTGCGTACCCCGGAAAGGGAGAAGTATCTGCATTTTACGGAGCCATACATCTCGTTTCCCGTCGTTGTTTATTCTGCCAAGGAAGCTCCCTTGATCGGAGGAATCCACGATGTGCTCAAAGGAAGAATGGCCGTGGTGCAGGGCTATGCCACGCAGGAGTTTCTGCAGACCGATTTCCCGGATGTGCAGTTGACTCTCTACCCGACGGTTCAGGAGGCGATACGTGCCCTCTCTCTTGGAGAAGTGGACTGGTTCATCAATGATCTGGCTACAGGGGGTTATGCCATCGAGCACTCAGGGGTGACCAATCTCAAGGTGGCAGCATCGACCGACTATGCAATGTCACTGTCCATGGCCGTACGCAAGGATTACCCCGAACTGGTGGAGATACTGGACAAGGCCCTGAGCGTGGTGTCGGATGAAGAGGCAGCCGAATTCAAGGGGAAGTGGCTGGCGTTGACGTTCGAACACGGTTTGGACATGCGGACGGTTCTTTGCTGGGTGCTGCCGATTTCCGGGGCCGTCCTGCTGATTGTCGGGGGGAATAGTCCTGTGGAACAGAAGGATGGGACGTGAAATCTCGGAACGAAAGAAGGCTCAAGCCGAACTGGCCGAGACCCTCTCGTCCCTGGACGAAAAGAACCAGACACTGGAAGGGCTTTCCTCGAAATTGTCGAAGTATCTGTCTCCGCAGGTGTATGATTCCATATTCATGGGAAATCGGGATGTGGCTCTGACAACCGAACGGAAAAAACTGACAGTCTTTTTTTCTGACATAAAGGATTTCACGCAGACCACTGATGACATGCAGCCGGAAGACCTGACAGCACTGCTGAACAGCTATTTTTCCGAAATGTCGGCCATTGCCCTGAAGTACGGGGCAACCATCGACAAGTTCATTGGTGATGCCATGCTCATGTTTTTCGGTGATCCCGAGACAAAGGGAATCAGGGAGGACGCCATCCTTTGTGTTCGCATGGCGATCGCCATGCAGGAACGCATGGAGCTGCTCGAAAGGAAGTGGCATCGCATGGGATATGACAAGCCGTTCAAGATGCGGATCGGCATCAATACTGGCTACTGCAATGTCGGAAATTTCGGGTCCGAGGCCCGCATGGACTACACCATAATCGGTGGAGAAGTGAATCTTGCCGCCCGTCTTGAGGGGCAGGCGGATCCCGGTGGGGTGCTCGTTTCCTCGGAAACGTATTCGCTGGTTCAGGACATCGTGAAAGCCGAGGAGCGGGAAGGAATTTCCGTCAAGGGCATCAGGCGGACCATTCGCCCTTATGCCATTTCCGGGTTGCGAAACGAGACCTGCCAACGTTCTGACAGGATTGTTTCCTATTCGCAAAAAGGGGTTGAGCTCCTGGTCGAACTTGACAAGCTGGCACCTGAGGAAAGGACGTCCCTTTCGACCCGATTGCGGAGTCTGGCCAGGGAGCTTGAAAACTGAACCGAAGCCAATCCTCCATATCCCCCATGCCTTGGGTAGGGCCGAATTCGGTTGACAGATATGAAATCTTCCTGCAAGACTTGATAACACGCGCATGCAAGCTGGCCGGGCAGAACTCCTGTGGGATTGATCTGCCCGGTGGTTTTATATGTGCGACAGTATTCGGTAGGCGGCTCGCCCGCGGCAGCGGGATCTGAGCCTCAAGAAAAATTCAGCATATGAGAGCATACAAGGGGTTGGGTCCGTCCCCAATCCCTGTTTCGCATTTGGGCGCGTGGGTACTGCGCCGATATTACGCAGGAGGCTATGCAACATGGATAGGATTCCCATTTCCGTTCAGGGGTATGAAAAGGTCAGGGCCGAGTTGGCCGAACTCAAGAAGCAGCGGCCCGAGGTCATCAAGGCCATTGCCGAAGCTCGTGAGGAAGGCGATCTCAAGGAGAACGCAGGATATCACGCGGCTCGTGAGCGTCAGGGCTGGATCGAGGCCAAGATCGGCCAGATCGAATCCCGGCTTCCCCTGTTCGACGTCATCGACCTTGCTTCCCTTGGCGGAGACATGGTGACCTTTGGTGCCACGGTCGAGCTTGAGGATCTGGATACTGACGAAACCAAGGTCTACACTCTGCTTGGTCCGGACGAGGCCGACTTTGCCAACGGCAGCATTTCCATCCTTTCCCCGGTGGGCAAGGCGCTGCTCGGCAAGGAAGTCGGCGATGAGATCGTTGTGGATGCGCCTCGTGGCCGTATCGAATACGAAATCATGGACATCACCTTCAAGCGCTAGCAGGGCCGGATTCGGCGCATTGCCGAACGGTTTTTTCAAGGCGGAACACATGTTCCGCCTTTTTTTGTGCTCATTGTCTTTTCGCTTCTTTTGACTTTCCGGGGGGGCTTGCGTATCCGGGATCAAGCTGGGTGGTTTGTGCCCGGCCAAAATGCATCCCCGGGAGGCAGCATGTTCACCCGCGCCATTGTCCGTCGGCCTTCGCCCGAGATGATTCACGGCATATCCACTGCCCGGCTCGGCCTGCCGGACCCGGGCCTTGCCCTGAAGCAGCACGACGCCTATGTCCGGGCTCTGGAAGGGGGCGGTCTGATCGTGGACGTGCTGGACCCGGAGCCGGGGTTTCCCGACGGGTGTTTTGTGGAGGATGTCGCAGTCGTGTGCGAAGGCGTGGCCATCGTCGGTTCGCTCGGAGCTCTGGCCAGACGAGGGGAACAGGAAACCGTTGCCCCTGCATTGGCCCGGTTCCGTCCGATAGCGCACGTGGAACCGCCCGCCACCTTTGAGGGCGGCGATGTCCTGCGAATGGGAAATCTGTTTTTCATCGGTTTGTCCACGCGGACCAATCCTGCCGGGGCCCGATCCCTTGCCGCGATTCTGCGTTCCCACGGCCATGAAGTCCGGATCGTGGACTGTGACATCGGGCTGCACCTCAAGACAGACGTGAATCCTGTGGGCGAAGACGTGCTGCTGGTTTCGCCGTATTTCGACCTGCTCCCGGAATTCGCCGATTTCAGACGCATTGTGGTGGAGGATGATGAAGCCCATGCGCGCAACTCGCTTTGGGTGAACGGAACGATTTTCACTCCAACTGGATTTCCCCGGACCCGGGAAAAGCTCGAAAGGCTGGGCATGCCGGTCATGACGCTGGATGTGTCCGAGTTTCGCAAGCTTGATGGCGGCCTGACGTGTCTGTCGTTGCGGTTTTAGGTGAAAAGGGACAGGCATTATGCGATAAAAGGAAAATCGGTGGCTGCGGCATATTGACACAATGGTATGGCAAGGCCACTATCCCGGGAAACATCCGGCAGTTGAGGCGAAAATCATGGAACATCCTGTTTGGTTGCGTAGCACTTTTCGTGAACGTGCGTTTCGTGATCGCCGTGCCATCTCCTCGCGTTTTTCTCCTGCTTCCATGGATGCCTTCCAGTCCTTTTCCAAGGAAATGCCATCATGAAAGACCGTTTTCCTCATTCCTTTCGGCTGGCCGCAGTTTCAGCCGTCATTCTCGCATTGTTCCTGATCGTGTCCGGTTGCGGGCAGGAAGGCAAGCGCGCTCGGCGTGAAAAGGTCGTTCCGGTCACGGTCGTTCCCGTGGCGCAGGAGGATGTCGCCTACACATTGAATGCCGTGGGCAACGTGGAACCCCTTGCATCCGTGGAAGTCAAGCCCCGGGTGGGCGGAATCATCGTGAAGCAGTGGGTGCGCAACGGGCAGGACGTGGAGCAGGGCGACCCCCTGTTTCAGATCGATGCCCGCCCCTATGATCTGACCATTCAGAAGGCGCAGGCCGAACTGGACCGGGATCGGGCCAGGCTGGAAAAGGCGCGCAAGAGCCTGAAGCGCTATTCCCGGTTGCGTGATCTGAATGTGGTGGCTCAGGAACAGTACGACGACAATTATGCCGAAACCACGGCTCTGGAAAACACGATCCGGCTGAATGAAAGCGTTCTGGCCAAGGCAAGGCTGGATCGGGAATATGCGGCCATCACTGCGCCCATTTCCGGCCGGGTGGGCATCGTGCACGTGAACAAGGGCAACGTGATCAAGGCCAATGACGACCGGACCCTGTGCGTGATCAACCAGATCCGCCCCATCAATGTGGCCTTTTCCCTGCCCGAGCGGTATCTGCCCGAACTCATGGAACGGTTCTCACAGGGGGAGGTCGCGGTGAGCGTGCTTCCGTCCGGCAGTCAGGACAAGCCGGTCATGGCCCGTGTTTCCGCAGTGGACAATGCCGTGGACACGGCGACCGGTACGATTCGGGTGCTGGCGTCCCACGACAATCAGGACAACCGCTTGTGGCCCGGCCAGTTCTCGCGGGTCAAGCTGGTGCTGCGCACCTTGCCGAAGGCTCTGCTTCTGCCCACCCGTGCGATTCTGCCCGGGCTGAAAGGTCCGTATGTCTATGTGGTCAGGCCGGGCAAGGATGGCGAATCCGGCGTGGCCGAGGCAAGGGATGTGAAGACTTCCTACATCGTGCAGGGCCGCACCGTGGTGGAACAGGGGCTCAAGCCGGGCGAGCTGGTGGTGCTTGACGGCCAGATTGCTCTTGCTCCGGGCACCCGGGTGTCGATCAGGGATCGTCCGGATGAGACCGGAGGTACTGCCGGGCAGGAGAAGGCGCAATGAGTCTGTCCGCCCTGTTCGTGCGCCGTCCGGTCATGACCACACTGGTCATGGCCACGATTCTGATCTTCGGGATCATGGCGTATCTGCGATTGCCGGTGAGCGATCTGCCCAACGTGGATTTCCCGACCATCGAGGTGCGGGCCGAACTCTCCGGCGCCAACCCGGAAACCATGGCCTCGTCCGTGGCCACGCCACTGGAAAAGCAGTTTTCCACCATTGCCGGGCTGGACTCCATGACCTCCATCAACAATCTCGGGTCCACCCGCATCACGTTGCAGTTCGATCTGGATCGCAACATCGATGACGCGGCTCTGGACGTGCAGTCCGCCATTACCACGGCCCTGCGCCGGTTGCCGGACGACATGACGTCCACGCCGAGCTTCCGCAAGGTGAACCCTGCTGACTCGCCCATACTCTATCTTTCCCTTTCCTCGCCCACCATGCGGCTGTCCGATGTGAACGAGTATGCGGAAAACTTCATGGCCCAGCGCATTTCCATGATCAACGGCGTGGCGCAGGTCATGGTGTACGGTTCCCAGAAATATGCGGTGCGCATCCAGCTCGACCCGGAACGGCTCGCTTCCCGGGGGCTGGGTGTGGATCAGGTGGCCGAGGCCGTGCGCAAGGGCAACGTGAATCTGCCCGTGGGCACCGTGGCCGGGCCTGCGCGGGAATACATCGTGCGTTCCAGCGGGAAACTGGTCAGTGCCAAGGACTATCGGCCCCTGATCGTGGCATGGCGCAACGGCTCGCCCGTGCGACTGTCCGACGTGGCCCGCGTGTTCGACAGTGTGGCCCAGACCAAACGGCGGAACTGGTACAATGACACGCCTTCGCTGGTGCTGGCCATCCAGCGTCAGCCAGGAAGCAACACGGTGCAGGTGGTGGAGTCGGTGCGTGCGCTGCTGCCCACGTTTCAGGCACAGTTGCCCGAGGCCGTGCGGCTGAACGTGCTCTATGATCGCTCCCAATCCATCAAGGAATCCGTGGCCGACGTGAAGTTCACCCTGATGCTCACCGTGGGCCTCGTGGTGCTGGTCATCTTTCTTTTTCTGCGAAAACTTTCGGCAACGGCCATTCCGAGTCTGGCCCTGCCCATGTCGGTCATCGGCACCTTTGCGGTCATGTATCTGGCCGGGTTCAGTCTGAACAACATTTCCCTCATGGCCCTGACCCTGTCCGTGGGATTCGTGGTGGACGACGCCATCGTCATGCTGGAAAACATCGTGCGCCACACCGAAATGGGCAAGTCGCGGCTGGAAGCAGTGCTGGACGGCTCGCGCGAAATCGCGTTCACCATCGTGTCCATGACCCTGTCTCTGGCTGCGGTGTTTCTGCCCGTGCTGTTCATGGGCGGCATCGTGGGGCGGCTGTTTCACGAATTCGCGGTCACGATCTGTGCGGCCATCCTGATTTCCGGGTTCATTTCCCTGACGCTCACGCCCATGCTCTGCAACCTGATCCTTCGGCCCGGCGTGCCGAATCATCCGGGCAGGGCGTTTCGCGCCATCGAGGCCGGGTTCGAATCCATGCGGCGGTTCTATCGCGTGTCGCTGGATTGGACCATCCGTCACCACAGGCTGACCATGTTCGTATCGGTGCTCGTGTTCGTGGCTACCGTGGTGCTGTTCCGGGCCATTCCCAAGGGCTTTCTGCCCAGCGAGGATACCGGGCGGCTTCAGGCCAGCACCGAGGCCGAGCAGGGCGTGTCCTTCGACATCATGACCATGCGGCAGAAGAAACTGATGCGCATCGTGGCCGCTGACCCGGCCGTGGACAGCTTCATGTCCGTGGTGGGCGGAGGCGGTCCCAACCGGGGCAACAATTCCGGGCGGCTCATGATCACGCTCAAGCCGCGCGAGGAACGGGAGCACGATGCGGATCAGGTGTTGCAGCGGCTTCGGGGCAAGCTTTCGCAGGTGCCGGGCATCCGGGTCTTCCTCCGCAATCCGCCACCCATCCGCATTGGCGGGCGGGCCTCCAAGGGACAGTATCAGTACACCCTGCAAAGTCCGAACACGGCCGAGCTGTTCCGCGTGGCCGCGGTCATGGAGGAGCGGCTTCGCGAACTGGCCGAGTTGCAGGACGTGACCTCGGACATGGAATTCAGCAATCCGGAACTGAACGTGCGCATCGACAGGGACAAGGCGTCCGCACTCGGTGTGAGCGCGTATCAGGTGGAGGACGCCCTTGCCACGTCGTTCGGCAACCGCAAGGTGTCCAGCATCTATGCGGCCACGGATACCTATGACGTGATCATGGAACTGGCTCCGGAATATCAGGCCGATCCCGAGGCCCTGTCCATGCTGACCGTGCATTCGGCCAACGGGAAGCAGGTGCGGCTCGGCACATTGGCCACGTGGGATATCGGCGTGGGCCCGCTTTCCGTGAACCATTCGGGCCAGCTCCCCTCGGCCACGCTCTCCTTCAACCTGCATCCGGGCGTGTCGCTCGGCGATGCCGTGGACAAGGTGGACGCCCTGGCCCGGGACGTGGTGCCGCCGTCCATCAGCACGAGCTTTCAGGGCGAGGCCCAGGCATTTCAGCGATCCATGACCGGGATGTGGCTGCTGCTGATTCTGTCCATACTCGTGATCTACATCATTCTCGGCATCCTGTACGAGAGCTTCGTGCACCCCCTGACCATCCTGTCCGGCCTGCCGTCCGCCGGGGTGGGCGCGCTGGCCACGCTCATGGTGTTCGGCGTGGACCTGAACATCTACGGATTCGTGGGCATCATCATGCTCATCGGCATCGTGAAGAAGAACGCCATCATGATGATCGATTTTGCGGTGGAGGCCCAGCGCGGGCAGGGCATGGACGCGCGCAGCGCCATCCGGGAGGGCGCGCTCATCCGCTTTCGGCCCATCATGATGACCACCATGGCCGCGCTCATGGGCACCCTGCCCATTGCGCTGGGCATGGGCGCCGGAGCCGAGGCCAGACGTCCGCTCGGTCTGGCTGTTGTCGGCGGTCTGCTGGTTTCCCAGCTTCTGACCCTGTATTTCACCCCGGTCTATTACATGTATCTGGATTCGGCCCAGCAATGGCTGCGCCGGATGTTCGGGCACGGCGGGGAGGTGGAGCGCGTCTGATTCCGCATGGTGCGACAGCGTGATTCCGGTTTTGCGCAAATCCGTGGAACCGGGTATCCTTGTCGCAATTTCGGCACTTCATACTCCGGAGGCTCTGCAATGACATGGAAAGCGGTTCTCTACGACGACCCCGGGATTGCGACTGTTCTGAAAAATCCGGATCGCGAGATCGTGAGCACGATTGACGGCAGGGTGGGATTGCGGGAATTCGTGGGCCCGGACCCTGTCCTATCAGCCGGGCTGGCTGGTCGCACTGCGCCGCGTGCGCAAATGGGTGCTCGGTCTTTTCGACAGGGAGGAGGCCGGGCCGCTGGAGATTCATCGGTTCTCTGCGGATTCACTGCCTGTGAAGCAGGGGGAGATGGCAGATTTTTTCGAAATACTGGGATCGGACGGCAGGACCTACTGGATCGGGTCCGAAAGCGTGGACAGCTATCGGGCCACGCTCGGTGTGGTGGGCGAATCACTCGGCAATGGAACCACCCGGTTTCATGTGGTTACGCTGATGCATTTCCGCAATCGGCTCGGGCCGCTGTTTTTCGCGTTGATCAGGCCGTTGCATGATCTGTTTCTCGGACTGGCCACCCGGTCCGCAGTACGGTCCTGAGTTTTTCGTTCGCAAAAGGAAAAGGCCGGAGCACAGTGTGCGCTCCGGCCTTTTCCTGTCTGTGGGAAGGTGTCCGGCAACCTGTCGTCACTGCCCGTCATTTGCCGAGGCGCATGCCCTTGATCAGGCCGAAACAGCCTGCGAGCATCATGTCTCCGCCCGGGGCCGGGAAGCTGACGTCCCGGTCCTGAAGCAGACCTCGCCTGGGGCCGAGCACATATGTCGGGGCAAACCCCTGTGCTTCGGCGGGCAGCTCGCGGGTCAGGCAGCCATGACCACGGTCCTCGAAAACCTGGGCAAAGGAGAGGGCGCCGCGACGGAATTCGGTCAGGTCGCTCCAGAGCTTGGGACCGTCCACAATGCCGGTGTGCTGCTCATACACGCCGAAGATGCGGCCGTTGTAGAGCAGGAAGGCGATGGTGTGGCTGTTGCCCACGTTGACCAGCGTGATGCCGCGTCGAAAGCTCTCTTCCTCGATTTCGGGGACGAACAGCGCACCCAGCACTGCGGCCGCGCCCGTGTCCGCCACCATGCCGCCGCCAATGCTTTCCTGCACGTCCTTCAGACGGGTCATCATTTCCGGGGCAGTGTCATGGATCAGAGCCTCGGGCCTGCCTTCCTGATCGTTGAGCAGTTCGTTCCATACCTTGAACCGGCCCATGCGGTTGGACTTGCCGGGATGGAATCCATGGTCCTGCGCACAGGCCACGATGTTGTCTGGCCAGTCCAATTCCGCGGTTTTCATGAATCTTTTCCACCACGCCCCGTCAAAGTCGGTCAGCGCCACAGGCTCGAAACCGTCCGGACACTTGTCGGTCAGTTCAATGCCCATGTCCGTGACTCGGGTCAGGTCGTCGGCAAAGGTGAAGGCGGCATTGCGTTCGGCTGCGGCCTTGAGTCCGGCCTTGAGGTGCGCGCGAACGAAACGGGTCACGCCGCCGCCCATGTTGCGGCCGTGCAGCCATATGTTTCTGCCCTGGGCCGTGAGAGCGGCAATGCGTCTTCCCACCTGAATGGCCGGGGAGGGCAGCACGAATTTCGGGCAGTTTTCCAGTTCCATTTCCGGGGAGTAGAGCAGCACGTCCTGCGTGCCGCTTCCTATGTCGAGGCAAAGGGTGGTGCCCACGGTTTCTCCTTGGTTGCGGTTCGGGCGGGCCTTTCGCCCGCAGTCGACAGGGTACATTCCGCGTCAGGCTCGCGCAAGTCCGCAGGCGCAACGCCTGCCCGGGTTGACAGGGGGAGCTGCCGTGTTCATTGTCTCGGCATGTCATGGATTCCGGTCGTTCTGCTGGCTGTTCTCGCGGGCCTGCCTCTTGTGCGATACGCCCTGTTTCTGGGCTCGAATCGTCGGGCTGGCCGTCTCGGCACGATACGCGACAGATGCGGGGGACTGCTTTTCCCGTTGTTTTTCGGAGCCGCATCCGCGCTGTGGAGCGAGGTGCTGACCATCCTGTTCTATCCGCTTGGCTGGCTTGCCCCGGCTTTGCCCGGTGGGCGAGGGCTGCATGTGGTGCTCGTGCACGGGCTCTGCCACAACGGATCGGCCTGGACCCTGTTCCGTCCCGGGCTGGCTCGGGCCGGGTTCGGCAATGTGCATGTCCATGCCTATGATTCCTGCACCCGGGACTTCACTGCCGCAGTGGCCGGACTGCGCGACATCCTGCATGGCATCTACGGACCGCGCCCCGACGCGCGCGTGGTGCTGGTTGGGCACAGTCTGGGTGGCCTTGTCTGCCGCAGGATTGCCGGGCACGAGGACTTCCGGGAGCGCCTTGCCGGGCTGGTCACGCTGGGCACGCCGCATCAGGGGAGCGTGCTTGCTCGTCTCGGATGGGGCGCGGTGGCTCCGCACCTGATTCCGGGCGGGGCCGTGCCCCGGGAAGTGGAGCGCGTGCCCGACCCTGTCTGCCCGCGGCTTGCCCTGCTCTCTCCGGTGGACGATTTCGTGTTTCCCCTGCATTGTCTGGACCCGGGCCGGGATGGTTGGAAGCTGGAGTTCACTCCGCCGATGAGTCATGTGGCCATGCTGTACTCCCCGTGGGTGAGACGGCGTGTCATCCGCTTTCTGGAAAGCGTCGTTTCCTGATCCGTGGTTGGACCCATTCCGATTCCGCCAATGAAGCGGCCCGGGAAATTCGGAATTCCCCGGGCCTGTCGCATGTCTTTTTCGGAGCGCTATCTTTCGAACAGCCAGAGCAGTCCAAAGAAGAGTCCGGCAACTGCGGCGACGAGTATCGCGTACCGAATCTGTTCGCCGAGGGAATGCTCCTTGGGCGTGTATTCGGTGCTGGGCTGCTGTGCCGGCCTCTGGTCCGCATCGGGCAATTGCGTGTCGCGATTGGGCATGAAGGCCTCCTTGTCTTGAAATGCGGTTCATTGCCGTCATCAAGCCGACTTGATGGCGGAGCCTGAAGACACGTTTCCGTTCTGGAAGACTGGGGGCGCGCGAATGGCGGAAGGTGCCTGCCCGGTGGGCCGGGCTGGCCTATCTCCGATGTTGCGGGGAAGAAGAAGGGACGTTCGGGACAAGCCCGCCGTGATGCCTTGGGGAAGTGCTGCGGATTTGCAGAAGGCGTCCGAGGGGTTGGATTTCGTGCGCTGGGCAACGTGTGCTGTCCCGGCAGCCTGATCCGGGCTGATCGAGACCAGCAGGGCCGTTTCTGTATCAAGGCCGGAATGTGTCCCCGGAAAAAACGGAAGCGACGCGGAAAAGACCGGGAAAAGGTACAGGCCGAGCAGGAGGGCGATTGCCGCCTGTCCGAACCGTGTTGTCTTGTACGTCATTCCTGTCCTGTTCTCCAAGGTGCCTTGTTTCACATCATGAATGGACGCGTTGTCGCAGTCTGTCAATGGCAGAAAAAATCCCCCTGCCGACATGCATCGGCAGGGGGATTTCGTCTTTTGATGCAATGGCGATCTACATGTTCAGATCATAGGCCAGCACAACGGTCTTGCGCTTGGTGAAGCTCAGCGCGCCCGGGAACGTGTTGACCAGAACGCAGAGCTGGTCGTTGCCGTCATTGTTCAGGTCGGCAACGGCAATGTCTGCGACCATGCCCTTGATGCGGCGGGTCTTCCAGGCCAGATTCATGCCCACGCCGTCCCAGTACATGGAGTGGACCTCGCCCTGGGAGAAGTAGCGGAAGCGTTCGAACACCTGCGCCGCAATGGAGATGTCCTTGTTCACGAGCAGTTCGTAGCGCTTGGCGCCCGGCAGGGCAAAGGGCAGCATGCGGAACGGCACGTTGAAGGTCGTGGTGATCACTCCGCTCATGCCCGGGCCGAAGCCGGCGGGCTTGTCCGCCTTTTCAATGCCGATGCCCGAGGAGTTGTAGCTGTCCGCGGATTCGGACTGGCGCTCCATGGTCTGGTCGTATACGCGCAGCTTGTTGGAGTCGCTGAGCACGATGTACTTGAAACCCATCTGGTCGGGCAGGTAGGCCATGTTGTAGATGGTGGCGAATTCCGGGGACGCGATCTTCTGGCCCTTCACGATGTTGCCGTCCTTGAAGTACGCCTCGTAGATGTACTGGTCGAAGAGATGGCGGGTGCCCACCTTCTGGGTTACCAGAATGGGCTGGAAGGACGGCGGAATGCGCAGCACGCCCAGAAAATCCTTGTGTCCCTTGAGCAGGTACTTGAACTTGCCGCTGCTGAAGCTGAGAATGCCGGAACGGGGCCAGCCCTCGGGGGCGAGTTCCAGCTTGCGCCGTTCCTCGTGATACGCGGAGTAGACAAGCTCGCTGACGCCGTCGCGGTCGATGTCGATCAGTTCCAGACGCACGGGCTTGTCGTTGCGGCGGACCTCGATTTCGTCCAGCACCTTGAGCTTGCCTTCATGATAGCGCAGGGCCGTGATCCGGCCTTCGGCGAACAGGAACACCTCGTTCCTTCCGTCGCCGTCGCCGTCGCCGACCACCATGGAGTAGGAGGGCCAGCGGAAGGTCTGGCTGCGCCAGCGGCCAACGTCCTGAGCCCCGCCTTCGTAGCGGAACTGCGGGTTCAGGGTGTTCGGGTCCACATTGGAACCCTGCGCCTGAAGAAACTGTGCGCCCGTGGGGGCTGCGTCGGCCTCTTCGTCACGGATGTCGTCACCCGCATGCTGCGCGGCCTTGCCATACCCCGGGCGGTTGAACACGTCGCCCTGAATGTCCCGGGCCTTGGCGTCCAGCCACGGGGTAATGTCGTCGATTTCCACCTGCCCGGATTCGTTCCAGGCCAGACCGTTCACGCCACGGACCTTGAGGTCCAGCGCGGCTTCCTTGTCCAGAATGGTGATGGTGCCGTAAACCAGATAGTCCGCACCAACACTCTTGGCGGTCCTGATCGCATCGGCATCGGATTTGGGGTAGCTCATGCCGCGGGTTTCGCTGCTTTCCACGGGCATTGCATGGCCGGACCATTCCAGCTTGCTTTGCAGGCTGGCCTGAAACGCCATGGGGAAGTGGCCGAATTTCTTGGGGCCGCTGTACTTGAAGGGAAGCACGGCGTAGCTTTTGCTGTTCTGGGCCCAGGCCGTCGCACCCAGGAGCAGTATCCCGGCGATGGTCAGGGCCAGCAGGGATGCGGAACGTCGAAAGATCATATTTCCTCCATAAGGGCGTTGCCCTGCGTTTTTCGAAAGAACCCGGCCCTTGCGGGACGGGATGCCTATGTAACAGGTTCCGTGCCGGGATGCAAAGCGCAAGGGAGTTGAAAACCCGGGCGGAAGCCGCTATTCCGTGCATGTCCGGGCCTGTTCGCCGCTGGTCGAGTCAGCCCGGAACCCATTTCTACAAGACAAGGATACCAGATGAAAACACCGCTGAGAACGTTTCGGCTGGTCTGCGATCCCCGGGATGCGGCAAAAGTGGAAGGCCTGCTGCGCGAACAGGGGTTCGATTTCGAGCCGGAACCGTTTTTCGGAATGGCCCGGGTGCTGACCCGGGAACCGTTTCCGCTCGGGGAGTCCCTGGCCGCGCGTTTCGGGCTGGTCTACATTCAGGATCGGTCCAGCATGCTGCCGCCTCTGCTGCTCGATCCCCCGGCCGGGGCCATGTTGCTGGACATGTGCGCCGCACCCGGCAGCAAGACCGGGTTTCTCGCCCGGCTTGTGGGCCGCGAAGGGTTCGTGCTCGGATGCGAGCCGTCTCCGGATCGGCTGGGCACGCTCCGGGCCAATCTGCGGCGCGCCAATGCGGCCAATGCCGCGACCGTGCGCGGCCAGAGTCAGGACCTGCCCTTTGCGAATGGAACATGGGAATACATCCAGCTCGACCCGCCGTGCAGCGGCTGGGGCACCGTGGACAAGAATCCCAGGGTCATGGAACTGTGGGGAGAGGGCAAGACCGCGCCTCTGGTCAAGCTGCAACGCCAGCTGCTGGAAAAGGCCGCGTCCATGCTCGTTCCCGGCGGCTCCGTGCTGTTTTCCACCTGCACGACCAATGTGGAGGAGAACGAGGAACAGGTTGCCTGGGCGCTGGAAAATCTCGATTTGGAACTGGAGCCGCTTGCGCCGCCGTCGGGTTTCGTGTTTGGCGAGCCCATGCTTTCGGGCATGGACGGGGTGTTGCGCGTGGCTGAGGAGTCCGAAGGACAGGGCTTTTTTCTGGCCCGGTTCCGCAAGCGGGGTGGCGACGTTTTCGAGTCGGGCGGCGATATGCCCGAGTTGCCGGGGCGTGCGCTTCGGCTCGACCGGGCGGCCGGGCCCGCGCAGATGGACCTTGGCGCGCTGCCGCCGGGCACGGCCTACGATTTCAACGGCAAGGTGTTCTGGTTGCATGAGCGCGCGCTGGAAATCATGCCCGAGGGATTGAAGTGGCAGGGGTTTCCTCTGGGCCGCATTGCAGGCAAGGGGGCCAAGGCCACGTTTCGACCCGATCCCGGGACCAGAATTCTGCTGCCGGGCAAGCCGGGGCCGGATTGTCTGGATGTTTCGGACACGGAAATTCTCACGGGATTCCTGTCCGGGCGAAGCCTTGGATTCGGTTCGGGCAAGGGACCGGTGGGCCTGTACTGGCGCGGCCTGCCGCTTGGCTGGCTTTCCCGAAAGGGAAGCCGGGTTTTGTGGTCGGGAAAGTGATGTTATTCCGGCTTGTTGTGAAATGATGAAAAAAAGTGAAAAAAGCGTTTGACAAAAGAGCCGAGTATGGACATTATCCCTCTCGCTGCAGCGGTCAACGGCCGCTGGGTTCGAGAAAAAAGTGGTTGACACCTTGATCGGACCAAGCTAAAAGCTCATCCCTACCGGGCGGGTAGCTCAGCTGGGAGAGCATCGGCCTTACAAGCCGAGGGTCACAGGTTCGAGCCCTGTTCCGCCCACCATCTTTGAAATAGAGCGTTGCTTAACACGCTTTATCCATATAGCGGAGCCGTAGTTAAGCTGGTTATAACGCCGGCCTGTCACGCCGGAGGCCGCGAGTTCGAGTCTCGTCGGCTCCGCCATTGAAAGAATAAGCCCTTGCAAGCAATTGCAAGGGCTTTTTCTGTTTGGTATTCGGGCTCAATCCTGACACTGAATACGACTGGAGCCGCGATGAACATAGCTGTTGCCGTGAAAGAGGATTATCCGGAGATAGTCGATGTCTGGGAAGCCTCGGTTCGGGCGACTCATGACTTTTTGTCCGAAGACGATATCCGTTTTTTCAAGCCCCTGATCCTGAACGAATACCTTTCGGCTGTCGAATTGTATTGCGTGAAGGACGAAGCCGAAAGGATTCATGGTTTCGTCGGTGTGGCCGGGCAGAAGATCGAGATGCTTTTTCTTGCCCCTCGCAGAGGCAGGGGATTGGGAAAGCTGCTGCTGAATTTTGCGGTCACCGAATTGGGCCCCGCAAGGTTGACGTCAACGAACAGAATCCCTCCGCCGCCGGCTTCTACGAACACATGGGCTTCACGATCGCAAACCGCTCCCCGGTCGATGGAAT
This sequence comes from Pseudodesulfovibrio tunisiensis, assembly GCF_022809775.1. Classification (NCBI taxonomy): domain Bacteria; kingdom Pseudomonadati; phylum Thermodesulfobacteriota; class Desulfovibrionia; order Desulfovibrionales; family Desulfovibrionaceae; genus Pseudodesulfovibrio; species Pseudodesulfovibrio tunisiensis. The sequence continues at coordinate 2,185,183 of NZ_CP094380.1, read as the reverse complement.
GGGGAAACCGTTTCCTCTTCTGCATATGGAGAGGGAGTAGGTTTGACTCGATGTTGTCTAAAGCAGAACAAGCCCTTGCAAGGAATTGCAAGGGCTTGTTCTGCTTGGGGATAATTGTGTAATCATTTTGAAAAGGCCTGTGGTTAGGTCTTTGCCTTTGATCTTCTTATTTTGAGATATGCTGTTCTTTTTCTTTGCGTGGGAATTCAAAGGTTATCCTGCTTTTCATTAAAATGAACACGACCACAATAATGATGATTCCAAACGGTCCAATTTCAGAGTATATTTGGATCAAGGTTTCCATAGGTCCTTCTTCTGCGTTTTTCTTTTGACGCTATTTTGTAGTTGAGTATTCGATCCAGGTGACCATTTTTCTGGTATATAAGATGGTCGTTTTTATCCTTTGTAGATTTGGTAGAAGCCTTCAATAAAATACTTCATCCCTTCATCACCTTCGACCTCATCCGGGTTTTCATGGTTGGCTGTGCGCTCATACCAAAGGGATGATATTTCCATCACATCAGGTGCTATTTTTTTAAGGCGTGTTTGAATCTCGTCTTCTATTTTTTTGTTGCGCTCATAATCATTTAAAATTGCACGAATATGTGTGCTGATCGCGTAAGAAACAATGGCGTTAAGGTTTGCCTTGATTTCTCTGATTGTTATCTTTCTCTTGATCTCATCAAGTTTGTTTCGCGCTTCGGGGGTAATCCCCAAGGTTTTCTTTGGGGTTTGACGGCAGTTTTCAGAAAGTTGTTTGACATATCCTTCACCTTGAAAAGCTTCAACTATATGATTGAATTTTATCGCGTTTATGCTGGCGCTGATGAGGTCTTGTTTTGAGGCGCCTTGTTCAGAAAGAAGGTCCACGATTGTCTTGGCTTTTGGTGACAGTCTAACCCTGATGGTTTGTTTGCTCATTTCAGCCTCTTAGTTGTTTGTGATTATTGTTGATTCTGTTTGATCTCCAGCGAGTGTTCGGTGAAGGCTTTTATCGAGGAATGCGCCTCAGGTGGTCCCAATCACCCTGGAGAACAGCAATACCCCATGGGTATTTTTTTATACAAGAGGTATACCTTTTTTTGTTGATGAAAAATAATTTTATCAATTATGACAATGGTTATGAGGGGCTTATTGGTTTTTTTAATATTTTTCGGTGTACCTGTTTGTGGCAATTATTCTCGCTTGGTTGACTCCGTCAATCCATCTGTCCCTCCCCCCCTCTGGACCCCACACCAGCAATAAATTACCCTATGTCTCCATCGGAGGAGAGCCAGCATGTTTTCGGAGCAGGAAGCGTATGAGCGGGGCGAGTTCGCCCGGGTGGAATGCGGGGAGGATTTTCCGGGAGCCACGTTCTATCGGTGCGTGTTCACGGATTGTTCGTTTCAGGCGCGGCGGCTGGAGGAATGCACGTTTGACGACTGCACGTTCGTGCGCTGCAATCTGTCGCTCATGGAAATGGCGGGTGCGGTGTTCACGGGCGCGAAGTTTGCGGACTGCAAGATGCTGGGCCTGAACTGGAGCGGCACGGGCGGCTTTCTGTCCGCGTCCTACAGCGGATGCATCATGGAAAACAACGTGTTTGCGGACATGAATCTTTCCCGGATCCGCTTCACGTCATGCCTGCTGGCCAATTCCACGTTTTCCCACACCAGGCTGAGTCATGCCGTGTTCGACGACTGCGACTTGACGCAATGCTGCTTTCATCAGGCCGACCTGAGCCATGCGGATTTCAGGACGTCGCGCAACTACTACATGAACGCGGAGACCAACACCCTGAAAAAGACGCGGTTTTCCCTGCCGGAAGCCGTGTCGCTTCTGGCAAATCTGGATATCGTTCTGGAGTGATGGCGGGCTATTTGCCCACGGGATGGAATTTTCCGCCCGTGAGGGCGCACAGGTCTTCCGGGGACAGCTCGATGTCCATGCCTCGGCGGCCTGCGCTCACGAAAATGGTTTCCTGCGATTCGGCGGATTGGTCGATGATCGTGGGCAGCCGTTTCTTCTGGCCCAGCGGACTGACCCCGCCCAGCACGTAACCGGTCGTCTTCTGCACCACATGCGTGTCGGCCATGGTCACCTTTTTCACGCCAAGCGCCTTGGCCAGCGCCTTGAGGTCGAGCATGCCCGTGACAGGTACCACGGCCACGGCCAGACTTTTCGTATCCATGGCAACCACCAGCGTCTTGAACACGCGCTCTGGGGCAACGCCAAGCTTCTGCGCCGCTTCCCCTCCATAGGATTCCGCCTTGGGATCGTGCTTGTACTCGTGAATGGAGAATTGGATTTTGGCCTTTTTCGCGGCCTTGATGGCTGGGGTCATGAAATCGTCCGTCCTGAAGAGGTCTGTCCGGCTTTTTTCTGGAATCCGTCAGACCATGTGTTCTGGGTTGAAAGGGGATGGCTATTTCCCTTTGCTGAGTCGAGGTTTGAGTATTCCAAAAGATATTGCCAACCCCTTCAGCAGAAATTTTGGCTTTAAGAGGAATTCCCAATAAACTTTTGGGCAGATTTTTTTTACAGCATGCAGGAATGCATAAAATCCCTTTGCGTCAGCATGATCCTTGAGGAGCCGATAGGCATCATTGCATGCCAGTCGGATTTGATCTTCAAGCCATCCTGTTTCCTTGGCGATAACACCCTGTTGCAGTCCGTAGTCATAGGAACTGATCGGACGAAGCAAGTTGGCAATTTTTTGAGCAGCAGAGCTTTGTACCGTCGCGTTTGCCCCATGGAATCTCCAAGTTGCTACGTGGTCGGGAAATACTGCCACTTTGGAATTGGCAATTAGCCTGTGCAATGAATGTTCATCTGAACTGATTATATCATATGAATAGAATCCAAGCTTCATGGCCTCATGTCGGTTGTATATGGTCGCAGCATGGGTTGTGCCAAAGGAGTTGTCACGCATAGCCTCAAAAGCTTCCTCGCTTGTAATGATCGGGGGAAAGTTGCGGTTCATGCTACTTTTTCGGACATTCCCATTTGAATGAAGAACAACCTGATTTGCACAGGCAATGAAAACTCCCGGGGATGAGGATATGGTCTTCATTGCTTTGGCTACCCAAGTCGGGTCGTGCAGAAAATCATCGCCATCAAGGTTCAACACCCAATCACCATGGGCATAGTCAAACAGGGCCTTGCGGTAATTGCCAACGCGCCCAAGGTTTTTTGCGTTTTTGTAAACCCGTACGTTTTTCACTCCCTGATATCTTTTCAGAATTTGTTGGGAGTTATCCGTGGAATTGTCGTCGCTAACGATAACCTCAAGGTTGGGATACGTCTGTGCCAAAGCACTATCAACGGCCTGCAAAATGAAACCGGCCTGATTGTATGTGGGAATGACAATGGACACCAAAGGGTGTTCTCCCTTTGATTTCAGATGGCTGATACTTCCTCTGGTCAGGGAGGGGGGCTTGAGCAACGAGTGGAGGTCAGGCACCTGGGGTATCTTTTCGCTTGAAGCTCGTTCCATGTTATTAATTCCCTTGATGAAAGGATGTGATTGTTGTCTTGGTGTGCGCCACAGGATTATCGTTTTTTGCGGGGCGCTGATCAAAGAGCATGAAATTTCTTCAAGCGTATTGCTGTCAAAGGTCTCACCCCATGCAGTCGGTGTGTCGCATTCCTTTAAGGAATGATTGGTCAGGAGGATTGCTCCATGTGGAGATAAAAAATCGAAACACCTTTCAACTGCTTTTGCAGAGCAGGGGGTTGTTATTGCGATTACGTCAAAATCAAGCGAGTTTTGCGCCAAGAATTTTTTGGGACTCCCATTCCATAAAGTCAGATGATCCAAGTATGGGGATAGATGGTCAGGGATGTCTGCAATGTCGATATGCTCGGAAACCGCAACTTTGTGTGGGGTTGTAATTCTGCATAAATCGATCAGAGAAGGTATGCCGATCTGCAGGTATCGGCCTTGAGAAAAATGCCCAAGCAGTTTTTGGGCAATGTCATGAGCAAAAGCAGTCTTCTTAGTGCACATATTTTTTCAACCAAGACCCCAGTATCGAGATAAGCCACATACGTTGGCTGTTTTTGCGTTGTTTTTTCATGTCGCCGGCGACCAATTGAGAGACGAAGTCCTTATTGAGGTATTGCCATAAAGGATGATTCGGAGTTGAGGTGAATTCTTGGATACGCGGTACAAGTATTGTTTTGGCCCAGTCGGATATGGGGACCGAAAAACCTACCTTGGGGCGATATATGGCATCATGAGGGAGATATTTGGCTGCGAGTTTCTTCAAGAGCCATTTATTCTCGCCATTCTTGATCTTCAAATTGGGAGGCAGTTTTGCCGTAAACTCAAAAAGGACGTGATCGAGAAGAGGTGATCTTGCCTCCAGGGAATTTTGCATCCCTGCAATGTCCATCTTGGGTAGCAAGTCTCCGGCAAGGTAATGCTTGTAGTCGATTTGTTGCAGTTGGTTGAGAAGCGGGCCATCCAGATTCAATTCGGATAGGAGATGCCGTTCGTATTTTGTGCGAGTTGGCAATATCTGATCGAATACTTCTGGGCGATACAGTTCACGGCGGTATCGTGTGGAAAAGAAATGGTTGAATCGTAGAACCTTGTTGTATGGCGACAGGCTTGAATTCAGCCTGTCTGCAAAACTGAGCAACTTGGTGGACGAGGTGTGTCGGGTCAACATATCGTCCATGATGCAACCCAAGGCATGTCCCGACAAGGCAAAGGGGGAGAAGAGTTTTCTCAGCCTTTTGGGATTGTATTTCCCATAGCCTCCCATTAATTCATCACCTCCGTCGCCATTCAGCACGACTTTAACCTGTGATGCTGCATGGGAACAGACAAAGAGGCTTGGTAGGGCCGAATTGTCTCCATATGGTTCGCCGTATGCGGTTATCATATTGGAAAAAAAGGAGGATACAGTTTTTTCGTCCAAACGTTTGGGGTGATGATCCGAATGACAGCACTCCGCCACTTTCTGTGCGTATGCCAACTCGCTTTTGCCGTAGTTGAATCCCACTGAAAATGTTTTCAAAGGTCGATGGGTCATTTCTGCTGCCACAGCTGCGACCAAGCTTGAGTCGACTCCACCGCTCAGGAGAACTCCCACTTCAACATCGGAACGCAAACGCAGTTTTACGGATTCCTTAATGAGAGATTCAAGCTCTTCAAATGCAGTCTTTTCGGAAATTTCATGGTTTGGGGTGAAATCCAATCTCCAATAGCATTCGGTGAGAAGTTGACCGTCCTTGAATCTTGCATAATGCCCGGCCGGAGGCAATTTCCAGCATTTGTCGTATATTGTATATGGCGCGGGGATGAATTGGTATGCCAAGAACAGGTCGATGGCTTGCGGGTTGATGCTTGGGGAAACGGGCAAGGACTCTGCCAGCGAGTTCAATTCCGATGCAAAATAGATGAAGTTGTCATTACAGGAATAAACCAAAGGCTTTTTGCCCATTCGATCACGGACAAGGTAAAGCTCTTTTTCTTTTTTGTCCCATATTGCAAAAGCAAACATGCCCCGAAGTAAGGGGAGACATTTGGTTCCCAATTTGGCCCACAACTCAACAAGTACTTCAGTGTCGGAAGAAGTCCTGAATGAAAAATGCTGAAGGTGATTTTCTTTCAGCTCTATATAGTTGTATATTTCACCATTGAAAACGATCGCATAGCGTCCGCACTGACTGTGCATCGGCTGCGAGGCTCGACGGTCCGTGTCTATGATGGCCAATCGTGTATGGCCAAGTTTGCATCCGGAATCTTTCCACAGACCATTTCCATCGGGCCCTCTGTGGTGAAGAGAGGCAAGATTGAGCTCGATAGCTCCATTGGTTGTTCCAATTATACCGCACATGGTTTCCTTCCATTCCTGATCTTATTTTCTGTCGGATTCCAGAATCTGTGAATATATGCTGGTCAGCTTTTGAATGTAATTTGTTATTGTGTGCGGTCGAGATTCGTTTTTGGTTGCCGCTTTTTTTTGTTCGTACAGCGTGTTGTCATTCAATAAAAGAAGCATTTTTTGTGCTATGTCATCTATGTCCGTGGTGCATATTAGACTGGACCCCGATGCGATTTCCATCGAGGGGACATGTTCTGATATTATTGCAGGGAGGCCACAAAACAGGGCTTCCAAGTGTGTAACTGGCAGGCCTTCATAGTCTGAAGGCATAACCAAGGCATGGGCGGCCTTGAGGTGCTTCGGGATTTCCTTGTTTGGCACATACCCTGGAATTTTAACCCATTCATTTACATTCAACTTTTTTGCCAGAGCTTTTAGCTCTGATTGCAGTGAGCCATCACCAAGGATCAGCAGGGAGCAATCAGAATTTTCTTTTCTGATCTTGGCAAAGGCACGGATGAGTTTGTCAAAGTTTTTTTGCCGAACAAGGCGGCCTACCCCAATGAAAACTCGTCCTGTCAGCCCGTATTCTTTTTCGAGATCGCAGGGGCAAACATCGAGCTTTTCGGGATCGACCGCATTGTAAAGAACCTCCACAGGGCGTTTTGCCCAGTTGTGGTCATGTTGTATGGTTTGAGCAACTGCTTTTGATACGGCCAGGTAGTGTGTTGTACGCCACGAAAGAAGCTTGTTGATGATGCGTCTTTTTCGTTTTGTTTCCGATTTGATATTTCGGATATGGCAAATTGTTGGGATTCCAGTTCCCAAACTGGCCAAACGACCAAAGTAATCCCCAGAAAAATGAAATGTATGTATGATGTCTATTTTTTGTTCCGTCAAAAGCCGTCGAAGTCGAAAAACGGTATCGATTCTATGTGAACTTATGACATTTTGACTGTTTCCAATGCAAAACACTTTTATGCCGTTCAGTTCATACTGCGGCATTAACAGCCCTGTTCCAGAAATGTTTATGACAACCGGAACTATTTTTTCCTGTTGTTTTAATTTGAGATTCAAATCCAGCAACCAGTTTTCAACCCCACCAAAGGGGAGACCGCCAACAATGTATGCGACCCTGATTTTGTTTTTATCTTGTGTCTTCATGTGTATAGCTGTTGCTTTGCGTGGACCGGAGACGCCATAGGGCTGGTCCAGGACGGTGGTATTAGCGAGCCAGAAATTTTGGCTTCGGGTGCAATGGTGCCAATGTGGGAAGTCTTCAGTGCAGATTTGAGCTTTGTTAAGAGTGTTGTGGCCAAGCCTGGACATTCTTGGCTGTTCTTATTGTACCTTTTGACACCGAGGAGTGTGTTTTCGGGAGTCTGTCCCCATAGTTTTTTCAGTGCATTTTGGGTGTCAATCTCGATTACTTGGCCCCATTCCTTTCGTCAAGAGGCAGCCTTTTCCCTAGCCGTGTCGAGCCGTCATTTCATCCCCGCGCCATGGCAAAGCACTCTTCCGCATTATCCACGGCGACCCGTACTATGGAACGGTCCAGCTTGCCTTGATCGCCCATGTCCTTGAGGATGGCGACGACCTTTTCCACCGGCATGCCGGATCGGTACGGCCTGTCCTGAACCAGCGCCTGAAACACGTCGGCCACGGCCACGATGCGCGCGGGTTCGGAAAGCTCCAGGCGCGGTGGATGAAACGGGTAGCCCGTGTTGCCTATGCAGCTTTCATGATGAAAGGCCGCCCATTTGGCGATGTCCTCCAACCCTTTGATCGGGCGTAGAATTTCATATGTTTCATAACTGTGCTGGTTGATGACGGAGCGTTCCACCGTGGAAAGTGGGCCGGGTTTGTCCAGAATGTTGTCCGGCACATGCAGCTTGCCGATGTCGTGCAGGTAGCCGGCCACTTCCAGCTTGTCCACGACATCCGGAGCCATGGCGAGTTGTTGTGCAAGATAGCGGCAGAGGTGCGCCACTCCTGTGGAGTGCTGGGCCGTGAACGGACTCTTCTGGTCCACGATGTAGGAAAAGATTCGGGCAAGTTCCTTGAGGTCCTGCATGTCCATGGGCTTTTCGTGTCCAAGGTGCGCCATGTCCCAGGCAAAGCGGTTGATGTGGCGGTCTTCCAGAGAAATCCAGAACGCCTCCGGACCGGAAATGTCCAGAAAGCAGTCCACCAGTTCCGTCGAAAAATACGTGTCTTTTTTCTGGATGATGGATTCGCGGATGTGGTCGGCATGGAGCAGCACGTTTTGTCCATAAAAGGATGCGCTTGTCACGTCCACGCGGTCCGCAAGAAAGATCAGGTTGGCCAGTTGTCTGGCCTTGGCCGGGATATCGATGGAGTCGAAAGCGTCCCATCGGGTGTGATGGTGGAGGATGGGGAGGGCCAAATGGCTGAGCGGCTTGAAATTCTTGAGCAGATTGTAGCCGATTTCGCAATGCTGACTGGCGCCTTCCCAGTCGAATTGGTTCACGAGATGGGTGTGGATCGAGTCCGAGGAAACCCCGCAGTCATGGATCAGGCCGAGTTCGAAAATGTCGGCCTTGTCTTCCTTGGTGAAGTCCAGATGGTGGGCCAACTGGAGCGCGATGTATCCCACCCGCTTGCCATGATTCGTGTCGTTCATGCCCACAAGGCTGACAGCAGCTTCGATGGCAAGGATCATTTGTCTGAGATCTATCTGCATCTCTGCTTGTTGCGGCATGTTTTTTCCTCCGAAAGGCGGTTGATGGTGAAATTGGTGATCTTGAAACATATATCGTTTTGCGTTTTTTTTGCAAGATTTCCGCGCGGCAGGAAATGAGTCGGCATAAGAAAACGCCCCCGACAGGATGTGTCGGGGGCGTTGATTTCTGATTTCGGGACGTTGGCGCTATCGGCTGGAGACCAGAGGGCGGCCTTTGCCCCCCTTGTTCAGGGCGTGCATGATTCGTTCGGCCTCGCGCGGCGGGGCCGTGAAAGTGGAGGATTTGCCGTTGATGCGCAGATTCTGAATCTTGAACGGTGGCACCTGTGCGCTGTGGCTCACGTAGTCCACGAGTTTCTTCGGGCTCATGCCGTGAGCGCGGCCCATGAAAATGGTCAGTCGTTTGCGGCTGCCGTTTCTGGACTGAACAGGGCGATCGTTGATCTTGCGGTAGCTTCGCGGGTCGAGTTCCGCGCCAAAGGCCTGGCGGAGCAGGGCGGCGACAACATCTTCGGAGCTGCCTTCCTCCAGCAGGTCGCGGGCCATGTCGAGATAGGGAGCGTGTTTCCCCTTTTCCATGATCGCGGCAAGGTCCGAGCAGGCCCGGGATTTCTTGGTGTGGATCACGTCCTCGATGCGGGGCAGCGGAGCCTTGTCGATATGAAAGCCGGCATTGCGCGCGATGAACATGAGTCGGCGGAATTCGTTGGGGGCGATCAGGGTGATGGCCACGCCTTCCTTGCCTGCGCGTCCTGTACGGCCCACGCGGTGGGTGTAGGTTTCCGGATCCTGAGGCAGGGCGAAGTTCACCACATGGGTCAGGTCGGGTACGTCGATGCCGCGCGCAGCCACGTCCGTGGCCACGAGCACGCAGATGCGCCGTCTGCGGAACTGGTCGAGGATTTCCTCGCGCCGTGCCTGGGACAGGTCGCCGTGGATCGGTGCGGCAGGGTAGCCGCGTTCGGCAAGGCGGTCCGCCACAAGATCGGTGTCGCGGCGGGTGCGGCAGAAGACCAGACCGTAAAAGGCCGGGGCCGCGTCAATCACCCGGCACAGGGCTTCGAGCCGATCCGAGTCGTGCATTTCATGAAAGACCTGACGGGTCAGCGGAGCTTCGGACTTGGCGGGCTTGACCGAAACCACCTCGTAATCGCCCATGAATTCCGCTGCAATGCGCATGACCTCGCGGGGCATGGTCGCGGAAAAGAGCAGGGTGTTCCGATCCGGTCCGGCATGGGCCAGAATGGCGCGAACATCGTCGATGAAGCCCATGTTGCACATCTCGTCCGCCTCATCCAGAATGAAGTGGGAGAGCTTGTCCAGATGCAGGCTGCCGCGCTGGATGTGGTCCATGATGCGGCCCGGGGTGCCGACGACAACGTCCACACCGCGCTTGAGATTCTTGAGCTGCTGAAAAATGGGCTGGCCACCGTACACGGGCAGCACGCGGATGCGTTTGTGCCCCTTGAGGGAGTTGATTTCGTCGGAAACCTGAAGGGCCAGTTCGCGGGTCGGAGTCAGGATCAGAGCCTGTACATGCCCGGGGTGTTCCTCGATGCATTCGATGATGGGCAGACCGAAAGCTGCGGTCTTGCCCGTGCCCGTGGACGCCTGGCCCACGATGCTACGGCCGCCCTGCAGGAGCAGGGGGATGGTCTTT